>NZ_AP024355.1:1412500-1415000 GCF_019704135.1 Desulfuromonas versatilis | reverse complement strand
TTGGCTCCTTAGAAAGGAGGTGATCCAGCCGCAGGTTCCCCTACGGCTACCTTGTTACGACTTCACCCCAGTTACCGACCATACCATAAGCGGCTGCCTCCCGAAGGTTAGCCCACCGATTTCAGGTACAATCGACTCCCGTGGTGTGACGGGCGGTGTGTACAAGGCCCGGGAACGTATTCACCGCGCCATGCTGATGCGCGATTACTAGCGATTCCAACTTCATGGAGTCGAGTTGCAGACTCCAATCCGAACTGAGACCGGCTTTTTGGGATTGGCTCCACCTCGCGGTCTTGCTTCCCTTTGTACCGGCCATTGTAGCACGTGTGTAGCCCTGGACATAAGGGCCATGAGGACTTGACGTCATCCCCACCTTCCTCCGGTTTAACACCGGCAGTCTCCTTAGAGTGCCCAACTTAATGATGGCAACTAAGGACAAGGGTTGCGCTCGTTGCGGGACTTAACCCAACATCTCACGACACGAGCTGACGACAGCCATGCAGCACCTGTCACCGATCCAGCCGAACTGACCCCTATGTTTCCATAGAGTACGATCGGGATGTCAAACCCAGGTAAGGTTCTTCGCGTTGCGTCGAATTAAACCACATGCTCCACCGCTTGTGCGGGCCCCCGTCAATTCCTTTGAGTTTTAGCCTTGCGGCCGTACTCCCCAGGCGGGGTACTTAATGCGTTAGCTTCGGCACCGCAGGGGTCAATACCCGCGACACCTAGTACCCATCGTTTACGGCGTGGACTACCAGGGTATCTAATCCTGTTTGCTCCCCACGCTTTCGCGTCTCAGCGTCAGTATCGGTCCAGGTAGCCGCCTTCGCCACCGGTGTTCCTCCGAATATCTACGGATTTCACCCCTACACTCGGAATTCCACTACCCTCTCCCGTACTCAAGTCATCCAGTTTCCAATGCACTTCCCAGGTTGAGCCCGGGGCTTTCACATCAGACTTAAATGACCGCCTGCACGCGCTTTACGCCCAATAATTCCGAACAACGCTTGCACCCTCCGTATTACCGCGGCTGCTGGCACGGAGTTAGCCGGTGCTTCCTTTGAGGGTACCGTCAGCCCACAAGGATATTAACCTTGCGGGGGTTCTTCCCCTCTGACAGAGCTTTACGACCCGAGGGCCTTCATCACTCACGCGGCGTTGCTGCGTCAGGCTTTCGCCCATTGCGCAAAATTCCCCACTGCTGCCTCCCGTAGGAGTCTGGACCGTGTCTCAGTTCCAGTGTGGCTGATCATCCTCTCAGACCAGCTACCCATCGTTGCCTTGGTAGGCCATTACCCCACCAACTAGCTAATGGGACGCGGACTCATCCGATGACAGTAGGCCCGAAGGTCCCCACCTTTTCCCGCAGGCTCCGAAGAGCCCGTGGGCTTATCCGGTATTAGCACTCCTTTCGGAATGTTATCCCAGATCACCGGGTAGATTATCCACGTGTTACTCACCCGTGCGCCACTTTCCTCACCCCGAAGGGTGATTCACGTTCGACTTGCATGTGTTAAGCACGCCGCCAGCGTTCGTTCTGAGCCAGGATCAAACTCTCCAGTTGATATAACTGAATGTATTTGATTCAAGCTTTTGATTGACTTGATTTGCTGCCCGCAAATCATCTTCTACTTCTGCTATTTAGTTTTCAAAGACCAAGTGTTTCGCTTTCCGCCGCCGTTGGCAGCGGGAAGGAACTCTACCGAATCTCGACTCGACTGTCAAGGGCTTTTGTCGATTTTTTTTCCGCTGCCAGCCGCCTACTCATCCGCCTGCCGCTGCAGGCGCCTTTCAACGGCGAGCGGTGTTTATAACCGATCGGCCCGTGCTGATCAAGAGTCTTTTTTCGTTTTTAAAGAGCGAGTTTTCGGAAGAAACGGGGCCCCTCCTGATGGAGGGGCCCCGTCCATTTAATTTCGGCGGCGACCTACTTTCCCACATAGTTACCCATGCAGTATCATCGGCGCGGTAGGGCTTAACTTCTGTGTTCGAGATGGGAACAGGTGTGACCCCTACGCCATAGCCACCGAAAACCGTAAAACTGGTTTCCAATTGCCTAAGACTTTTTACGATGCACTAAAGGCAGTGATCAGTAATCAGTGATGAGTGATCAGTTACTTCAACTGCCTGCTCGATTCGTATATGGAGTCAGTGGGGCGAGGCGAACCTCGCCCCACTGCTCACGAAACTTTTTATGGTCAAGCCTCACGGTCAATTAGTACCGGTTAGCTGAACACATTGCTGTGCGTACACATCCGGCCTATCAACGTTGTAGTCTCCAACGGACCTTTAGGGGATTGCTCCCAGGGAGATCTCGTCTTGAGGGGGGCTTCCCGCTTAGATGCTTTCAGCGGTTATCCTTTCCGAACATAGCTACCCTGCTAATGCCTCTGGCGAGACAACAGGAACACCAGTGGTTCGTCCATCCCGGTCCTCTCGTACTAAGGACAGATCCTCTCAAATCTCCTGCGCCCACGGCAGATAGGGACCAAACTGT
>NZ_AP024355.1:1407500-1410000 GCF_019704135.1 Desulfuromonas versatilis | reverse complement strand
CGATGACAGGGCTTAATCCCTGCCGGGTTTCCCCATTCGGACATCTCCGGGTCAAAGCTTGTTTAGCAGCTCGCCGAAGCTTTTCGCAGCTTACCACGTCCTTCATCGCCTCCCGATGCCAAGGCATCCACCGTACGCCCTTAGTAGCTTGACCATAAAAAAGTTTTCTACTAATGCGAATCGATTTTACCTTTGCTTGTTGAGCACTTTCGTGCTCGCTCGTGCATCGTATATCGTCTTATGCAATTGTCAAAGATCGAAGAAAATCGTCAGAACTTGGTGGAGGTGAACGGGTTCGAACCGATGACCTCCTGCGTGCAAGGCAGGCGCTCTCCCAACTGAGCTACACCCCCGATTAATCTGGTGGGCCAGGGAGGACTCGAACCTCCGACCTCACGATTATCAGTCGTGTGCTCTAGCCAGCTGAGCTACTAGCCCACATCCACCTTCGTTCTTCAATTCTTCAAAGAGCAAAAAACCTCTCCATCGAGAGGCCCTGGTCTCTCAAAACTAAATAGCAGAATCCGATGATTTGCAGGATTCACCGGCCTCGATCGAGGCGGTGATTGACCTAGGATGCCAAGCTTCTTGCGAAGCTTAGTTGGCTCCTTAGAAAGGAGGTGATCCAGCCGCAGGTTCCCCTACGGCTACCTTGTTACGACTTCACCCCAGTTACCGACCATACCATAAGCGGCTGCCTCCCGAAGGTTAGCCCACCGATTTCAGGTACAATCGACTCCCGTGGTGTGACGGGCGGTGTGTACAAGGCCCGGGAACGTATTCACCGCGCCATGCTGATGCGCGATTACTAGCGATTCCAACTTCATGGAGTCGAGTTGCAGACTCCAATCCGAACTGAGACCGGCTTTTTGGGATTGGCTCCACCTCGCGGTCTTGCTTCCCTTTGTACCGGCCATTGTAGCACGTGTGTAGCCCTGGACATAAGGGCCATGAGGACTTGACGTCATCCCCACCTTCCTCCGGTTTAACACCGGCAGTCTCCTTAGAGTGCCCAACTTAATGATGGCAACTAAGGACAAGGGTTGCGCTCGTTGCGGGACTTAACCCAACATCTCACGACACGAGCTGACGACAGCCATGCAGCACCTGTCACCGATCCAGCCGAACTGACCCCTATGTTTCCATAGAGTACGATCGGGATGTCAAACCCAGGTAAGGTTCTTCGCGTTGCGTCGAATTAAACCACATGCTCCACCGCTTGTGCGGGCCCCCGTCAATTCCTTTGAGTTTTAGCCTTGCGGCCGTACTCCCCAGGCGGGGTACTTAATGCGTTAGCTTCGGCACCGCAGGGGTCAATACCCGCGACACCTAGTACCCATCGTTTACGGCGTGGACTACCAGGGTATCTAATCCTGTTTGCTCCCCACGCTTTCGCGTCTCAGCGTCAGTATCGGTCCAGGTAGCCGCCTTCGCCACCGGTGTTCCTCCGAATATCTACGGATTTCACCCCTACACTCGGAATTCCACTACCCTCTCCCGTACTCAAGTCATCCAGTTTCCAATGCACTTCCCAGGTTGAGCCCGGGGCTTTCACATCAGACTTAAATGACCGCCTGCACGCGCTTTACGCCCAATAATTCCGAACAACGCTTGCACCCTCCGTATTACCGCGGCTGCTGGCACGGAGTTAGCCGGTGCTTCCTTTGAGGGTACCGTCAGCCCACAAGGATATTAACCTTGCGGGGGTTCTTCCCCTCTGACAGAGCTTTACGACCCGAGGGCCTTCATCACTCACGCGGCGTTGCTGCGTCAGGCTTTCGCCCATTGCGCAAAATTCCCCACTGCTGCCTCCCGTAGGAGTCTGGACCGTGTCTCAGTTCCAGTGTGGCTGATCATCCTCTCAGACCAGCTACCCATCGTTGCCTTGGTAGGCCATTACCCCACCAACTAGCTAATGGGACGCGGACTCATCCGATGACAGTAGGCCCGAAGGTCCCCACCTTTTCCCGCAGGCTCCGAAGAGCCCGTGGGCTTATCCGGTATTAGCACTCCTTTCGGAATGTTATCCCAGATCACCGGGTAGATTATCCACGTGTTACTCACCCGTGCGCCACTTTCCTCACCCCGAAGGGTGATTCACGTTCGACTTGCATGTGTTAAGCACGCCGCCAGCGTTCGTTCTGAGCCAGGATCAAACTCTCCAGTTGATATAACTGAATGTATTTGATTCAAGCTTTTGATTGACTTGATTTGCTGCCCGCAAATCATCTTCTACTTCTGCTATTTAGTTTTCAAAGACCAAGTGTTTCGCTTTCCGCCGCCGTTGGCAGCGGGAAGGAACTCTACCGAATCTCGACTCGACTGTCAAGGGCTTTTGTCGATTTTTTTTCCGCTGCCAGCCGCCTACTCATCCGCCTGCCGCTGCAGGCGCCTTTCAACGGCGAGCGGTGTTTATAACCGATCGGCCCGTGCTGATCAAGAGTCTTTTTTCGTTTTTAAAGAGCGAGTTTTCGGAAGAAACGGGGCCCCTCCTGATGGA